>NZ_AP023216.1:0-1452 GCF_016593155.1 Candidatus Profftella armatura (Diaphorina cf. continua)
ATGTTTTTCCGTTACAATAAATTAATTAAAAATGCATTAAAAATCGAAAAAAAAGAAACTAAAAAGGCTAATGCTTTGGGGTATATAGCAAGAACATTAGCTCAAGCTACATTACCTCATACTGATCCAAAACTTCCAATTGGTACACTTTATAGTCGAAATACAGGGCAATTAATCTTGTCAATTATCCCAACAAGTCCGCGTCATGGAATTCCATATGGTTCTATACCTCGTTTAATTTTAGCATGGATTTGCAGTGAAGCTATAAAAACTAAACAGCGTATACTTTTTCTTGGAAAATCACAAAATGATTTTTTAAAACAAATTAATTTACATAATAATGGAAGAGATATTGCTCGTTTTCGTGAACAAGCTTTACGCTTATTTAAATCAGTTATTTCTATTGAATATAGTGATGAAAAAAAAAATGACTTATCATCTCGATTATTAATTTCTGAATCTTCACATATATTTTGGAATACAAAAACAAATAAAAGACAAAAAAAATGGGAAAGTTCATTAGAACTTTCAGATGGATTTTTTAGAGAAATTATAGCCGCCCCTGTTCCAATAGATATGCGTGTATTTCATGCTTTAAGTAAATCCCCGTTAGCAATGGATATATATACATGGTTAGTTTATCGTATATTTGTTTTACAAAAATCTAAACGATCTTCTGTTTTTATACCATGGGTTAATCTAAAATTTCAATTTGGAGTCGGTTACCCAAATACTAATCAAGGTTTTCAAGATTTTAAAAAACGTTTTCGATTAAGATTAAAAGAAGTTTTATTATTTTATAAAAAAGCCCATGAACATGTGAAAGAAAACAAAATTGGGTTAACTTTAACTCCTTGTAAATTTCATATTTCTTCTTATTAGATTAATTAAAAACACATTAAATATTAAAAAGTAAAAAACGCTAAAAACACTAAAATAATACCCTTAAAAATAAAAATATTAATTTAAGCCATATAATCCTTATGTTAACTTAAAAATCCAAAAATAAGACTTATTTTACCTCTTTAAACAAAGGAAATTAAACTATTATTATTCCATAATTTAATAAAATTTCAATTTGGAGTCGGTTACCCAAATACTAATCAAGGTTTTCAAGATTTTAAAAAACGTTTTCGATTAAGATTAAAAGAAGTTTTATTATTTTATAAAAAAGCCCATGAACATGTGAAAGAAAACAAAATTGGGTTAACTTTAACTCCTTGTAAATTTCATATTTCTTCTTATTAGATTAATTAAAAACACATTAAATATTAAAAAGTAAAAAACGCTAAAAACACTAAAATAATACCCTTAAAAATAAAAATATTAATTTAAGCCATATAATCCTTATGTTAACTTAAAAATCCAAAAATAAGACTTATTTTACCTCTTTAAACCCTACGTGCGATTTGTCTCAACCCTACGTGCGATTTGTCTCAACCCTACGAGCGA
>NZ_AP023216.1:1502-6002 GCF_016593155.1 Candidatus Profftella armatura (Diaphorina cf. continua)
ACAAGTATTTATTTACAAGTATTTATTTACAAGTATTTATTTACAAGTATTTATTTACAAGTATTTATTTACAAGTATTTATTTACAAGTATTTATTTACAAGTATTTATTTACAAGTATTTATTTACAAGTATTTATTTACAAGTATTTATTTACAAGTATTTATTTACAAGTATTTATTTACAAGTATTTATTTACAAGTATTTATTTACAAGTATTTATTTACAAGTATTTATTTACAAGTATTTATTTACAAGTATTTATTTACAAGTATTTATTTACAAGTATTTATTTACAAGTATTTATTTACAAGTATTTATTTACAAGTATTTATTTACAAGTATTTATTAATTAAAATTATAAATAATTAATATTATAAGTTTTTTTAAAAAAAATATTAAATAATAAAGTATGTACATATAATTTTCTTAATTTAAATAAAATAAAAAATTACTAAAAATTCTTTAAAATTTATTAACTACTATCATAAAAAAAATAAATTTAATAAAAAAAATTAAAAAAATATAAAAAGTATGTTACAATTTTATGTGAGAGAAAAAAAATGGTTTTTTTTTAACTTTTTTAATAAATTTTCATTGTAATAAATTAATAAATATACTACCATAGTTTTATAGTTTAACTTTATACCTTTCTAAATTTTCTAAATTTATATCATTTTTTGGTATGTATAATAACATATACAATAATGGTTAATAGTTGGTGCAGTGGTTTTAATATATATATAATATAAAATAAATAATAGAAATGTATTTATTCTTTTAATTTTATACTACTTTTAAAAACAAATTTAAAAATTAAACGTGAAAAAAAATAATTATTACTGGGATTTTATTTTGGTTGGAGCTGGTCTATGGAATAGTATAATTGCTTGGTACTTACGACAATATAAACCAAAATTAAATATATTATTAATAGAATTAAATTCTAGTATTTCGAAAGATCATATATGGTCTTTTCATCAACATGATATAAGTTCATCACAACATATTTTCATAAAACCATTAATTACTTATTCATGGCCATCGTATCAAGTAAAATTTCCAAAATTTAATCGCCAAATTTTTAGTGGTTATTATTCTATTTGCTCAAAACATCTTAATTCTTGTTTAAAACAAAATTTAGGTAATAATAATTTTTTATTTAACAATAAAACTATAGAAATAATAACTCCAACATCAATTTGTCTGAATAATCGAGAAATAATAAATGCAAATTGTATAATTGATGGCAGAGGCCTAAAAGATTTTCAATTCAAAGGAGTATACCAAATATTTTTAGGTCAACAATGGTATTTATCTTCTCCACATGGATTAAATATACCAATAATAATGGATGCAACGATAAATCAAAAAAAAGACGAATATCGTTTTATTTATACATTACCACTAACACCAAATAGCTTAATGATTGAAGACACTAGATATACTAAAAAATCTTTTTTAACACCTGATATGTTAAAAAATTCCATTCACTACATTCAAGAATACGCTTTTAAAAATAAATGGAAATTAGTAAAAATAGAAAGAGAAGAAGTTGGTTGTATACCAATTCCATTTAAAAACAAAAAAATAATAAAATTTAAAAAAATAGTTTGCGTTGGTTTAAGGGCTAATCTTTTTCATGTAACTACTGGTTATTCTTTACCAATCGCAATTCAGCTAGCTGAAAATATTGCTAAATATTCTACCACTACCACTCAAATTAATTTTATTTTTTTATTAAAATTAGTAAAAAAATTTATTATTAAGCATCAAAAAAAACAACGTTTTTTTTATCTGCTTAATCGATTATTTTTTTTATCAAACCCAAGGAGTCATTTAGATATCATGCAATATTTTTATAGTCTACCAGAAAAAACTATTTCAAATTTTTATGCAAATAAATTATCGTTATTTGATAAAATTCGTATTTTTTCTGGTAAACCTCCTATTTCATTATTTCAAGCTTTACATACAATTTTTTTTAAATTTATAAAATGAAAAAAGCAATTATAATAGGAGCAGGTATTGGAGGAATAGCTTTAGCTATACGTTTACAAACAGCAGGAATTTCTACTATTATTCTTGAGAAAAGGGATAAACCTGGAGGACGAGCTTATGTATACAAACAAGATGGATTTACTTTCGATGCTGGACCAACTGTAATTACCGATCCAAATTCAATCAAATTATTATTTGATTTATCAAAAAATAGAATGGAAAATTATGTTGATTTATTACCAATAAAACCTTTTTATCGATTACATTGGAAAACAGGAAAAATTTTAAATTATGAAAATAATATAAAAGATTTAGAAAAACAAATAGCAAAATTTAACTTAAATGATATAAAAGGTTATCGTCTTTTTTTAGAATATTCAAAGGAAGCTTTTAAAGAAGGATATCTTTCATTTGCATCAAAATCGTTTTTGACTATTAAGGATATGTTATTTATTTTACCAAAATTAATAAAAATACAAGCTTGGAAAAGTGTTTATAATATTGTTTCACAATTTATTGAAAATGATTATTTAAAGCAAGCTTTTTCCTTTAATTCTCTTTTTATAGGAGGAAATCCTTTTTCTACTTCTTCTATTTATACTTTAATTCATGCTTTAGAATACAAATGGGGAGTTTGGTTTCCTAGAGGCGGGGTAGGGGCACTAATTAATGCTTTAATTAAACTTTTTCAAAATCTTGGGGGGAGCATTATACTTAATTCAGAAGTTATTTCCATTAATGCTCATGAAAATAAAGCAAATAAAGTGTATTCAAAAAATGGGCAAATATTTAATGCTGATATAATTGCTTCTAATGCAGATTTAATTAATACTTATCGAAATTTATTAAGTCAATATACTTTCGGAAAAAAAAAGTATATCAATTTAATTAAAAAAAAAATGAGTAATTCATTATTTATAATATATTTTGGACTAAGTAAACAATATCCTCATTTAGCTCATCACACAATTTTCTTTCCCTCTAATTACAAAAAATCAATTGAAAATATTTTTGGAAAAAATTTTTCAACAAATAATATTTCTATATATTTACACTCTCCTTCTGTGACTGATTTATCATTAGCCCCTCTAGGTTGTTCTGTTTTTTATGCATTAATACCTGTGCCCAATCTAGATAATACCTCAATAAACTGGTCGGAAGAAAGCGTAAAATTTAAAAATATAGTTTTTAAATACCTTGAGAAATATTATATACCAAATTTACGTAAAAGATTAATAACACAACGTATATTTACTCCAAATGATTTTCAAAATGTATTGGGCTCATATTTAGGATCTGCTTTTTCATTTGCACCATTACTTACACAAAGTGCATGGTTTCGTCCTCATAATCGTGATAAAAATTTAACTAATCTTTATTTTGTTGGAGCAGGAACTCATCCTGGAGCAGGCATTCCCGGGGTTATAGCTTCCGCTAATATAACATCAGAAATTATACTTAATGATATTATTTTATGAATAATTATTCTATTTTAAAGTTAGCAAATAAAATTATAAAAACCGGATCAAAAAGTTTTTCATCAGCTATAAAACTTTTTGATCCGGTAGTTCGCTATAAAATACTTATGCTTTATGCTTGGTGTCGTTATTGTGATGATGTTATTGATAATCAAATTTGTGGAAATAAATCTAAATCTTTGCAAAAAAAAAAAAAAAATAATATCAAATATAAATTAAAAATATTACGTATAAAAACAAAAAAAGCTTGTATTGGATTCAAAATGAAAGAACCGGCCTTTTTAGCACTTCAAAAAATAATATCTATTTCTAATTTTCCAGTTAATTTACTTTTTGAACATCTTGATGGTTTTGAAATGGATGCAACTAAAAGATCTTATATAACATTAGATGAAACATTAGATTACTGTTATCATGTCGCTGGAACAATAGGATTAATTATAGCTCATCTTATTGGGGTAAAAGAAAAAAATACATTAAATTGTGCTCGTAATTTAGGAATTGCTTTTCAACTTACCAACATTAGTAGAGATATAATAGATGATTTCTATATTGATCGTTGTTATTTACCATTAAACTGGTTAAAAAATGAAGGTTTAAATAAATTAAATTTTACATTAATTGAAAATAGAAAAAAATTATTTAAAATTGTGACGCGTATTTTAGATGTAGCAGAATTTTATTATTCTTCTTCTTTAGTAAAATTAAATACATTACCATTGCGCTCAACTTTAGCTATTGTAACTGCTTGGAGTATTTATAGAGAAATTGGTATAAAAATAAGAAAATATAAACATAAAGCATGGAATAAAAGACAATATATAAAATTCCATGAAATAGTTAAAATATTTTTAACTATTTCATGGAAAATAATAATATTTCGAATAACTACTAAGTTAAATATAATTATAAAAAAAATTTTTTTAACATTTTTTTTAAAATATGTAAAAATCATTATAAAAATTATAAAATTTAAAAATAAAAAATAATTTTTTAATAAAAAATTATTTTAAATCATAAAA